>NZ_JARUBK010000003.1:0-15475 GCF_029626165.1 Micromonospora sp. WMMD967 | reverse complement strand
CCGATGCGTTGCTGCCGCCCGACCGGGATGTCCTCCGGCGGCACGGACCAGAACCGCATCACGATCCGCTTGTCCATCGGAAGTTCCCGCCAGACGTCCGCCACCGTGAGCATCCGGTCCAACCCGGTGTGGGCGACGAAGATGACCCCGGCGTCCGGGGCGGCGTCCAGCGCGGCCAGCATTCCGCCGGGCTGCGGGGCGAGTACGTGACGCATCCGCTCGGCGCGCAGTGCCATCCGTTCCATCCCGAGCGAGCGCAGCCGGGCGATGGCACGCAGCCGCCGCTTGGGGGTGAAGTTGCCGCCCTCCGGGAAGATCACGAACGCGTCGTTGTCGTCCAGGCCCGCAGCCAGGTGTCCGACCTGGCGTACCGTCTCCTCGCCGCGCTCCGGCGTCGGCGCGATGAACCGGTTGGGCAGCCTGTTGAGCAGCACGTCGATCGCCGGGTCCCACTGGAGGCTGTCCTTGAGGACGATGCGTGGCTCCCGTTTGAACCAGTTGACCAGCCCGTGGATCAGGATGAACGAGTCGCCCGGCCCGGCGTGCCGGCACAGCACCAACTCGGGCCGGCCGGGCAGCGCGGTGTCCGGGTCGGTGCCCACCACGTCGATGCTCAGCCGCAGTGTCCACCGTGCCTGCCAGAACAGCACCCGCAGGAACCAGCCGGCCAGCACGTAGTGCGCGCGTTGGAAGGCCGGGGACCGGGTCCGCCAGCCGAAGCCGGAGGCGACCCAGAGCAGGAACAGCGCGATCAGCGCGGCGGCGTCCCAGACCAGGTAGACGCACCCGATCCAGAGCAGCCGCAGCGGCCGCAACCGACCCGGGACCAGCGGAGACGCGGCGGCGGCGAGCAGCGCCCAGATCGGCAGGGTGGTGACCACCACGAACGCCAGCCCCACCACGGCGGGGGCGAACAGCAACCGACGCAGCCACCTGGGGGGCAGCGGCATCATCGCTCCTGGTGGGTGGCGAGGTAGCGGCGGGAGGCGGTGTACGCCCGGCTGATCCGCCGCCCCACGGCCGCCATGTCCCGGTACGCCCACGGCGTGTCGTCGCGGGGGTTGAGCCCACCGGTCGGCAGGACGTGCACCTCCACTCCCTCGGGCAGCGCCGCCAACTCGCGGAAGAACCGGTGTCGGCGGGAGATCTCGAACGCGACCTGGGCGATCTCCCACGGCCGTCGGGGCGGCGTCAACTCCCGCTCGATGCGGCCCACCTGGAGGACGTAGATCCGACGTGCGCCGACGGCCACCGCCTCGCCGATCGGGATGGAGTTGACGATGCCCCCGTCCACGTAGTGCGCGCCGTCGATCTGCATGGGCGGGAGCAGGCCGGGCACCGAGGCCGACGCCAGCACCGCCGGCACCACCGGACCGCTGTCGAACCAGTGCTCGGCCGCCCGCTCGATGTGCGCGGCGCAGCAGCGAAAGGGCACCCGCAGGTCGGCGAAGGTGGTGTCCACCCCCAGCTCGGTCTCCAGCAACCGGCGCAGTGGGCGAGGTGAGTGCAGATGGGTACGGGCGGCGAAGCGGCGCAACTGCCGGGCGACCGAGTCCCCGTACACCTCGCTCGCCTCCGGCGAGGCCCAGAGCCGGACGAGCCGGTCGGTCACCGCCTCCGTCGGGTCGGCGGCGACCAGCGCGCCGTTCACCGCGCCGATCGAGGTGCCGAGCACCATGTCGGGTTTGATGCCGGCGCGGAACAACGCGCGCAACATGCCCACCTCGACCGCGCCGAGCACGCCCCCGCCGCCGAGCACGAATGCCACAGGTCCCCCCGCCATGCCCCTCATCCTGGCACGGGCGCGCAGCCGACCGGCCGGCCACCGTCGCCGGGCGGTCGGCGCACACCAGGCACCGCCCGCCGACCGGCGCGGCGACGGCGTTGACAGGCAGGACACATTCGCGCAACCTGATACCGCTCCCACCCCTGAGGCAGGTGCGATCTGTGAAGGCAGCACTGCATCCGGGCCGGTTGCTGGCTCGCAGATATCGACTTCTCGACCAGATCGGTGCCGGCGGCATGTCGGTCATCTGGCGCGCCCGGGACGAGGTGCTGGACCGGCTGGTCGCCCTCAAGGTCCTCGCTCCTTCGCTGGCCGCCGACGCGCGTTTCCGGGGCATGGTGCGCGAGGAGGCCCGGGCCGCGGCCCAGTTGGTGCACCCACACCTGACCTCGGTGCACGACTACGGCGAGACTGTCGATCCGGACGGTTCGATCACCTCGTTCGTGGTGATGGAGCTGCTCGACGGCGAGGAGTTGGAGCTGCGCCTCACCGAGGGGCCGTTGCCGTGGGCCGAGGCGGTCCAGGTGGGCGCGCAGGTCGCGGAGGCACTGGCCGCGGCGCACCGGCTCGGCATCGTGCACCGGGACATCACCCCGGCCAACGTGATGATGACCGGCACGGGCGTCAAGGTGCTCGACTTCGGCATCGCCACCCGGATCGGCGCACCGGACGAGGACGAGGACGGCGAGACCTTCGGCACGCCCGCGTACGTCGCGCCGGAACGCCTCGACGGCGCGCCGGCCCAGCCGTCCACCGACGTGTACTCACTCGGCGTGCTGCTGTACGAGGCGCTCACCGGTCGGGTTCCGTACCCGGCCGACACCTGGGAGCAGCTCAGCGCCGCCCTGGCCGACGGCCCGCCACCGACACTCGCCGAGCTGCCGGAGCTGCCCCCGCCGGTGGCCCGGATCTGCCTGCGCAGCCTCGCCCGGGATCCGGCCGACCGGCCGACCGCCCGGCAGGTCGCCACAGTGTTGCGCGGCCATCTGCTGCCGCCCGATCCCCCGGCCGCGACCATCCGGGTGCCCACCCGGCCTCTTCCGCCGCAGCCGGTCGACCCGCCGCCGGCGGCCGAAGGGGCGGCGGCCGAAGGGGCGGCGGCCGACTCGGGTTGGTCCCGACGACGGCTGGCACTGCTGCTCGTCCTGGCCGTCGGTGTGGCACTGGCCGGTGTGGCCCTGCTGCCCGAGCAGCGGCCGACGCCCCGCACGCAGCCCTCGGTGGGCCCGACGACGACCTCGCCCAGCGACCCGCCAGTTCCACCGTCGTCCGAGCCGACCACGCCCTCGCCGACGACGCCGAGCACCGGCAACACGCCCACGTCGCGTCCGGGGAGCCTGGTCGAGGCGGCCGGCCGGGTCGACGGGCTGATCACCGCAGGCCTGAACGCCGGGGAGATCCGTGACGACGTGGGTCTCGACCTGCGCAACGAGCTGCGCAACCTGACGGCCGCGGTCAGTTCCGGCCGCGACGAACTGGCGCCGCCGGTGGCCCGGCTGCGGGAAAAGGTCGCGGTGCGCCTCGGCGAGGGTGGCATCAGTCCGGGGTACGCGTCGCAGCTCGACGCCGCGATCGCCGACCTGGGGGCAGCCCGGGTCTAGACGAGTGGGTCCGAAGTCTGGTCGGTGGTCGCCATCCGCTTCGGCTGGCCCACCGTGCCGATGTGCTGTTGAGCGATATACCTCAGAGTCATAAATATGACTCTGAGGTATATCGCGCACCGTCGCATCCGCCCTGACGGAGGTGACCGACGGTCACCGCCGGCCGCGCCCACAGACCGGGGCAGGTCAGCGGACCGGCACCCAGGCCGATTCGCGGAGGTCGTGACCCCTGACGGCGAAACCTCGGTAGACCTCGACGTAGTCGTTCGCCATCCGCTCGACCGAGAAGTTCTCCGCGACGTGCGCCACGCAGTCCTCCGGGTCGAGCTGCTCGACGGCGAGCACCGCGGCGGGCAGCTCCTCCGGCCGTTCGCACACCAGCCCGGTCAGCCCGGGGCGCACCAGCTCCGGCACCGCGCCCCGGTTGAGCGCCACCACAGGTGTGCCGGTCGCCATCGCTTCCAGCATCACCATGCCGAACGGCTCGTCCCACTGGATCGGCATGATCAGACAGCGGGCGTCGACGAGCATCCGCAGCGTCTCCGCGCGGTCGGCGTTGAGCACGACAGTCACGTCCTCGTCGACCAGCGGCGCGACGACCTGCTCGTAGTAGCGACGCTCGGCCGGCTCGTTGCACTTGCCGGCCAGCAGCAGGGGCAACCCGGCCTCCCGGCAGGCCCGGATGGCGACCTCCGGGCCCTTGTCCGGGCTGAACCGGGCCAGCCACAGCACCGGCCCCCGGCCGGGCGCGTTCTTCCGCGGGAAACCACTGATGTCCAGTGCGTTGTGCACGGTGCCGGCCCAGGGCAGGTCGGTGTTCAAGCGACGTTGAGCGTGCGAGATGGCCACCAGGGCGACGCCCTGGTCGACGTCGCTCAGCACGTCGCCGTACTCCCCGACGGGGTTGCCGTGCACGGTCGCGACCGTCGGCACCGCCCGGCGGCCGGCGACCAGCGGGCCGATCGTGGTGTGGTCGTGGATCACGTCGAAGTCGGCGGCCGTGATCAGCCGGTTCACCCGGGCCAGGTGGGCCAGCTCCGGCAGTGACTCGCCGAGCCGCTCGTACTGGACCTCGGGAACTGTGGAGACGAAGCCGTCGGCCGCCGTGCCGTGGTCGCTACCGGCACCGAACAGCGTGACCGCGTGTCCCTGCACGCTGAGGGCGTCCACCAGGCCGGCGACGACCTGTTCGAGGCCGCCGTAGCCGGGAGGCGGCACTGACAACCATGGCGGGACCACCATCGCGATGCGCAACGACCGCCCTCTCGGCCGGTCCGCGGGCGGGTGGATCAGGGCCACGAGTCCTCCGCGTTGGTCCCCGGTGCAAGCGTCACCGGCGGTCGGAACGGTCGGCGGCGAGTTCCCCGGGACGCCCCCGGTAAACCGGACAAGCCGGACGCTCACCCGCCGACCAGGAGTTGGTCGTGCACCACCCGTACGCCCGGCGCGGACCAGGCCACCCGCTCGACCTGGTCGCGTTCCCACCAGGACCGGACCACCCCGGCCAGGACGAGCGTGTCGCCGTCCACCTCGACGGTCACCCGCTCGGCACCGATGGTGCGCGCCAGCGCCCGCTGCACGTCCCGACGCAGCAGTTCGGCCGGTGGCGCCGGCGGTCGCACCTCGATCAGGTTGGTGATCCCCCGTACGCCGTCGAGCCGGCGCACCGCCCCCTCGGCGGCACGCCGCTGCCACCCGAACTCGACCTCACCGCGGAGCATCAGCCACCCGTTGGCCACCGTCACGTCCAGCCGCTCGGCGGGCACGAAACTGTCCCACTCCAGCGCGCGGGCGGCGGCGATGGCGACCTCGCCGTCGGTACGCCCCGGCGTGCCCGGCAGCCGCACCTCGATCTCGTCGGCCACCGCCCGGACGCCGCGGACCCGCTGCGCGCACCGGGTCGCCGCCCAACCGCGGGCGGCACCGTCCACGAAGCCGGTCAGCGTGACCACACCCTCGTCGACGCTCACACCGATCTCGTTCGGTTGCAGCTGGGCGTCCCAGGCGAGCTGCGCCAGGACGTCGCGTTGGATCCGCTGGTCGTCGCGGACATCCACCACGTCGGTCACGACACCTACCCCCGGTTCCGGTCGCCGAGACTCGTCGCTCCCGAAGGTGCCGGAGAACCGGGTGACGGCGGTTCACCCGATCAGGGTGAACCGCCGTCACGGCGGAAAAGAGCGGCGGGTGACGGAGCCGACCCCCTCGGCTCCACCACCCGCCGCCGGAGGGAGGCAGGTTCAGATGTGTGTCACGGCGTCTCGGCGAGCGTCACGGTCACCGTCTTCTCGTCGCCGTTGCGCTTGAACTGCACCTCGACCCGGTCGCCGACCTTGCCGGCCTGCACCGCGCCGACCAGGTCGTCGGAGTCGTTGACCGGCTTGTCGCCGAACCGGGTGACGACGTCGCCGCGCTGGAGGCCGGCCTTCTCGGCCGGGCTGCCCGGGGTGACCGACGCGACGAGCGCGCCGCCGCCTTCGGCCTGGTTGACGCCGACCCCGAGCGACGGGTGGCTGACCTTCTCGCCGCGCTGGAGCTTGCCCGCGACGTCCTTGGCCTTGTTGCTGGGGATGGCGAAGCCGACGCCGATGTTGCCGGTGCTCTGGCCGGAGGTCGCGATGGCGGTGTTCACGCCGATCACCTCGCCCCGGGTGTTGACCAGCGCGCCGCCGGAGTTGCCGGGGTTGATCGGCGCGTCGGTCTGGAGCAGGCCGGAGATCGAGCTGACGGTCTGGCTCTGCTGCTGGGTCGGGTCCTGCGGCTGACCCTCGCCGGCCCGGATGGTGCGGTCGCGGGCGCTGAGGATGCCCGACGTCACCGAACCCTGCAGGCCGAGCGGGCTGCCCAACGCCAGCACCTGGTCACCGACCTGCATGGCGTCGCTGTCACCGAACTTGGCCGCCTTGAGGTCGCTCACGCCGTTGGCCTTGACCACGGCCAGGTCGGTCTTCGGGTCGGTGCCGATGACCTTCGCCTCGGCCTTCTTGCCGTCAGCGAAGATCACCAGCACGTTGCCACCGGCGGCGGAGGCGACCACGTGGTTGTTGGTCAGCACGTACCCGTCGGCGCTGAGCACCACCCCGGAACCCTCACCGCTGTCGGTGGTGATCGAGACGACGCTGTCCTGCACGGACGCGGCGATCTTCGGCAGGTCCGCGCCGTTGATCACCGGTGCCGCCGAGTAGGTGCGGGTGACGCCGCCGCCGTCACCGTCGAGGGCCAGGGCGAGCGCGCCACCGGCGACGCCCGACCCGAGCATCAGGGCGAACACCGCGACGCCGGCCCCGGCGAACTTGGCGATCCGACCCGGCCGAGGGCCGCTGCCGGGCGGCGCGACCTGCGGGCCCCACGGAGGAACCGGCTGGCCCGGGTGCTGGGGGTGCTGCCCGGGGTGCTGGGCGTGCTGCTGGTGCTGACCCGGGTACGCCATGCCCGGCTGGCCCCCGCCGGCCCAGCCGGACTGCTGGCCCGGGTACCAGGGAGCACCGGGGTACTGACCGGCGCTCTGCTGCGGGTAGCCGGACTGGCCGTGCGCCGGGTAGCCGGAGACCGGGTACGGCGGCGCGGACGGGGTGGCGGCCGAGGGCTGGTAGGCGGTCGGCGGCTCGTACCCGGTCGGCTGGTGGGCGGGCGCGGAGGGGCCGGCCGGCGCGGGCGACGCGGTCGGGGTCACGGCGCTCGTCGGCGTGTCGTCACCGCTGGTGGAGACGACCTCGATGGGAGTGGTCGGGGAGTCGGACTGCGCGCGCTCGTCGCGCGGCAGCTCGGCGGTGGGGTGCGACGGCTCGGCGTCGGTGGGGGCCGGCCGGCGCTGCGGGTCGGACTCGAACTCGGTCATGGCACTACCTTCCCCCCCAGCTCTGCGATCAAGCTGGAACCGTCCTGGAAGTTGGCTGAAAGTCACTCGCCGGCGTCGTCGACCTGTGCCAGCAGCGGAAGCCGGACCCGGAAGGTAGCCCCGCCACCCGGCGTCTCGGCCACCTCGACCGAACCGTGGTGAGCCGCGACCAACGCCGCCACGATGGCCAGGCCGAGGCCGGTGCCGGTGTTGCCGTCAGCCCGCCGGGTCCGTGCCGCGTCCGCCCGGTAGAATCGCTCGAAGACCCGTTCGGCCTGCTCCGGGGAGAGGCCCGGGCCGGTGTCGGCCACCTCCACCACGGCGAAGCCGCCCGGTTCGCTGCGCAACCGCACACGGATCTCGGCGTCGGTCGGAGTGTGGGTCAACGCGTTGGTGACCAGGTTGCCGATCACCTGGCGCAGCCGCGCGTCGTCGGCGGAGACCACGAGCGGGCCCGCGTCGGGCGCGATCTCCAGCTCGATGCGCCGGTCCGGGGCGATCGCCCGGGCCGCGTGCACCGCGTCGGAGGCGAGCACCGGCAGCTCCACCGGAGTCAGCGAGAGCGGCCGTTCCCGGTCCAGGCGGGCGAGCAGCAGCAGGTCCTCCACCAGCAGTCCCATCCGCGCCGCTTCGTCCTCGATGCGGCGCAGCAGGCCGGCGGTCTGCTCCGGCGCGCGGGAGGCGCCCTGCCGGTACAGCTCGGCGAAACCACGGATGGTGGTCAGCGGGGTCCGTAGCTCGTGCGAGGCGTCCGCGACGAACTGCCGCATCCGCTCCTCCGAGCGCCGGGCCCGCGCCTCGGATGCCTGGGCGGAGGCCGCCGCGTCCCGGGCGGCGCTCTCCGCCCACCTCGCCGCGGTCTCCGAGGCTGCTCGGGCGGTGAACGCCACCTCGATCTGGGTGAGCATCGCGTTGAGCGCGCGGGAGAGCCGCCCCAGCTCGGAGGTGGGATGCTCCTGCCCCTGCTCCGGATCGGGCACCCGGCGGGTCAGGTCACCCCCGGCAATGGCGGCGGCGGTGCGTTCGATCTCCACCAGCGGTTTCAGGCTGGTGCGGACGATCGCCGCGCCGACCGAGGCCAGCATGATCAGCACCGCACCGCCGACCAGCAGGTCGATCCAGGCCAGTCGTTTGACGGCCTGGTCGACATCCGTCAGGTGCTGGCCGATCACGGCCATCTGGCCGTTGGGCAGCTCGGTGTAGAGCATCCGCCAGCGCACCGAGCTGTCCCGGGCCCGAACGGTGAACGGATTTCCCTCGCGGGCCTCGTCCTGCGCCTGGAAGCCGCTCGCGTCACTCGGCCACGGCGGCAGATCGTCCACCCCGAAGCGGGACGAGTCGTACAGGGGCGGTTGCACCCTGCCGGTCCGCGCGTCGGTCAGCACGACCACGTAGTCGCTGGGCAGCGAGACGGTGTTCGTCGACGGCGTGATCGACTGGATCCCCTTCTCCGTGATGGACTGGATTCCCTTGGCCGAGCTACGCAGCTCCAGGTCGATCTGGTCGACCAGGTAGTTGTGCAGGAAGTACGCGGTCGAGACGCTGATCACCAGCAGCGCGACGGCGACCAGCGCCAGCACCGAGGTGACCAGCTTGATCCGCAGTGGAACGCCGCGCACCCGCCCCTTCGCCTGCTGGACCGGGTTCACGCCGCCGGCTTGCGCAGGACGTACCCGACGCCACGGAGGGTGTGGATCAGCCGAGGCTGGGTGGTGTCGACCTTGCGCCGCAGGTACGAGATGTAGGACTCGACGATGTTGTCGTCACCGCGGAAGTCGTAGTTCCAGACGTGGTCGAGGATCTGCGCCTTGGACAGCACCCGGTTGGCGTTGAGCATCAGGTACCGCAGCAGCTTGAACTCCGTCGGCGAGAGCTGCACGCGCTGCCCGGCCCGGTGCACCTCGTGGGTCTCCTCGTCCAACTCCAGGTCGGCGAAGGTGAGCCGGGAGGGTGCCTGCTCGCCGGTCGTGGTGCGGCGCAGCACGGCGCGGATCCGGGCGGTCAACTCCTCCAGGCTGAACGGCTTGGTGACGTAGTCGTCACCGCCCAGGGTGAGGCCACGGATCTTGTCGTCGGTGGCGTCCCGGGCGGTCAGGAAGACCACCGGGGTACGCGTGCCGCCCTCGCGGAGCATGCGGATGACCTCGAACCCGTCCAGGTCCGGCAGCATCACGTCGAGGACCACCAGGTCGGGCCGGTGGTCCTTGGCGGCGTTGAGCGCCGCGCTCCCACTTGTCGCGGTGGCCACGTCGAAGCCCGCGAACCGCAGGCTCGCGGAGAGCAGTTCGAGGATGTTGGGGTCGTCCTCGACCACGAGGAGTCGCGCCTCGGTCTGGGTAGCGGGCATGGGCCCATCATCGGTGACATCACTGCGTCGGCGCTGGACGGTTCCTGCAAAAACCCTGTGAGTCGCGGTCGACTGGTTTTCCGACTCAGCGCAACAGGCGGCGCAGCCCGTCCAGGGCGCCGTCGAGCAACCTGATCGCGGTGCGGAGTTGCGTCTCGCTGAACCGTCGGGCGCGCACGAGTTGACCCACCTCGGAGGTGAACGCGGCCAGCCGCGTGTCGAACTCGTCGAGCAGCGCGGCGTGCGGCCCGGTGGCCGACGCCGGCCGGGGCGGCGGTGCGGGCGTCTCCCACCGGGTACGCCGGGTCTGCCGGGTGGCCTCGCTCAGCTCCCGCTTGAGGTCGCGTACCGACCCGCGTACCTCGCTGCGGATCTCGCCGGCCAGGCTGGAGAGGTCGGCCACCGAGGCGGCGATGTCCGCTTCCAGCTCGGTCAACTCGCCGGCCCGCTGGCGCAGCTCGGCACGACCAGCGTCGGTGATGTCGTACGTCTTGCGGCCACCGGCTGCGGTGTGGCTGACGAGGCCCTCGGCCTCCAACCGTTGGAGGCGGGGGTAGATGGTGCCGGCGCTGGGCGCGTAGAGCCCGAGGAACCGGTCCTCCAGAAGGCGGATCAGCTCGTACCCGTGCTTCGGGCCGTCGTCGAGGAGCTTGAGCAGGTAGAGCCGGAGCCGTCCGTGGCTGAACACGGCGGTCACGGCAACTCCTCCCCATCGTCGTCGACGGCTCGGGCGAGCAGGGCGATGCTCCCCGAGGTCGCGGAAGCCCAGAGCTTACCTTCGCCCGCGCCGAGCACCCCTTCACTGCTGCGCAGTGGGAACGTCGAGGTGCGGATCTGCGGAAAGCCACTGGTGATCCGGCCCGAGGCGGTCTGCAGTTGCACGGCGAGGTCGCTGTCCTCGCGGACCCGGACGGTGATGCCGCCCGAGATGGTGGTCAGCCGGATCTCGCTGCGTCGAGGGTTCTCCACCAGGTCGCAGGTGATCGCGCCGGAGACGGTCTGCGCCCGCACCCGGTCGGCGGCGCTGTCGGCGAGGATCACCTCGCCGGAGACCGTCTCCATGGAGAGGTCGCCACGGATGCCGAGCGCCTCCACCGGCCCGGACGTGATGGTCGCGGAGGTGTTGCCCCGCAGGCCCATCAGGGTGATCTGGCCGGAGACGACGTGCACTGTGGTCTGCCGGCGCAGGCCGGAGGCGACCAACGAGCCCGCGACCAGACCCAGATCGGCGAGGACGTCGGCGGGCACGGCGACGGAGACGTCCACCCGCGGGTACCGGTGGATCATCCGAAACCACCGCAGGACGTCCGACCAGCTCCGGCCGCGCTCCTGGCGGATGCTGAGCCGGCCGTCGGAGTGGTCGATCACTACCGGCCGGCGACCGACCTGGGTGACGTCGATCCGGGTCGGGCCGTCGGTGGCGACCACGTTGAGCCGTCCGCTCACCAGCCGGACGTCCAGCCGGGTGACCGGACCGTCCACGGTGAGCCGCTGCGGGCTCTCGACCGTCCATCCGGCCATGGCGTCCCCCTCTCGACGATGCGACACGCCGACACGTGCCACACCAGGAGACACTAACGCGATACATCGCGACATCACAAGATAGGTCGCGAGCCGCCAGACCACCAACCCCCAAGACCTCTGCCGAAACCCCCACACCACCCACGCCCGCCCGCCCCGCGCCGCCCGCGCCACCCGCCCCGCGCCGCGCCGCGCCGCGCCCAAGATCCGCGCAACTTCCCGGATGTTGCTGCCTCAGGCGCTCCGGAGGCAGCAACATCCCCGATCCTGCGCGGATCTTGGCGGGTGATCCCGCGGCGGAGGCCGCGGGGCGGGGGGCCCGGGAGGGCGCGGGGCGGGGGCCCGGGAGGGCGCGGGGCGGGGGCCCGGGAGGGCGCGGGGCGGGGGCCCGGGAGGGCGCGGGGTGGAGGGCGGGGGCGGGGACGGGGGCGGGCGGGGGCGGGCGGGCTTAGGCCGCCAGGTCCAGGTCGCTTCCTGTGGTCGGCGTCGGGACGGGGACCGCCGGGGCCACTGTGGGAACCGCACGCAAGCGGGTCCGCGTCGCCGCGTCCGATGCGGGCAGCAGGTGTACGGCCGACTCGGCGGCCCGGGCCAGCAACCGCCGATCGGCGTCCCGGGCGGGGTGCAGTGCGGCGGCGATCGTCACCGAAACCACGATCTCCCGCGCCGCGACCACCCGGGCCACCGACCGCAGCAGGGTGTCCGCGCCGAGGAAGGCGGTCGCCGTGGTCGCGGAGCCGGTCGCGTCGCAGCGGTAGGCGAGCCGCAGCGGCACCACCGGGCTGCCTGCGTCGATCGCCGCCTGGAACGTCGCGGGCCGGAAACCACCACCAGGGCGGCAATCGTCGGCACCGTCACCCGCACACCAGGTCGTACCCTCCGGGAAGACCGCCACCGACCGGCCGGCGCGCAACGCGTCCGCGACCCGGCCGACGGTGCTCGGCAGTGCTCTCGGGCGGGACCGGTCCACGAAGACAGTGCCCGCCGCCGCCGCCAACAGGCCGACCACCGGCCAGGAGCGGATCTCCCGTTTGGCGACCATCCGGGTGGGCGCGACCGCCAGGACCGCGAGGATGTCCAGCCACGAGACGTGGTTGGCGACCAGCAGCGCCCGCCGTCGGGGCAGCCGGCCCCGGATCACCAGCCGGACGCCGAAGGCGCGAATGGTGGCCCGGGCCCAGCCGCGTACCGCCGCCTGCCGTTCCCGGGTTGGAAGCACCGGCAGCAGCAGCACCAGGCCGACCCCGGCGACCAACATGCCGGCCGCCGCCGCCAATCGCAGCGCCCGACGGGCCACCGGCACCGTGGGCACCTCACCGGCCACCGGCAGGCAGTCGTCGTCGCAGCCCGAGGAGGGCCGCCACAGGTCGTGCGCCACGGTGGTCACCGCTGCTCCCCGCCCAGGAAGTGCCGCAGGTACCGCGGGTTCATCCGGTCCAGCGAGAAGAGCACGTAGAAGTCCGCGCACCCGAAGTCGCTGTCGTACGCGGGTTCACCGCAGATCCACGCGCCGAGCCGGAGGTAGCCCCGCAGCAGCGGCGGCACCACGACGCGCCCAGCCGGCTCGGCGGCGGTCACCGGTGCGGCGGCCGCCGGTTCGGCGAACCAGGGTCGGAGCGGACGGACCCGCAGCGGCGGCGGCGACAGGTGCCGCGTCTGGGCCTGGGCCCAGACCTCGGCGACCGTCCGTCCACCGTCGTCCACCGGCACCGAGGCGCAGCCGCCGAGCCAGCGGGAGCCGCGCAGGTGCAGGTAGCGGGTCAGACCGGCCCACATCAGGTTGATCACCGCGCCGGAGCGGTGGTCCGGATGCACACAGGACCGGCCCGTCTCCACCAGGTCGTCGCGGAGGGAGTCGAGCGCGGTGAGGTCGAACTCGCCCTCGGCGTACCGGCGGGGGGTCCGGCCGGGCGGCAGCAGCCGGTAGGTGCCGACCACCGCGCCGGTGCTGTCCTCACGGACGATCAGATGGTCGCAGTACGCGTCGAAGGGATCCACGTCCAGCCCGGCCTGGCCGGGACGGAGGGTGGCGCCGAGCTCGGTGGCGAACACCTCGTGGCGCAGGCGTTGCGCGGCCGCGACCTGGGTGGGGTCGTCGGCGATCAGCAGGGTGTATCCGCTGGTCTTCAGGGGTGCGCCAGCGGCATGCAGAACGGCCATGGGATCTGTGTAGGTGCCTGGGTTGCCATTCACGGGGACCACCGGTGTCGATCGGATGAACGCCGGCAGGCGAGACCGCGAGCACCACAGGGTTCCGCCCGTGCGAGGCTGCCGGGACGGCCGGCGAGGACGCTGGTACGCCACCTGGAGGTCGACGATGCGCATCGAGTCCCGCTACAACGGGCCCACCGGCTCCGGCAACGGCGGATGGAGCGCGGGGGTGTTCGCCGCCGAGGCGGGCGGAACCGGGCCGGTCGAGGTGACACTGCGCCGACCACCGCCGCTGGAGACCGAGCTGCGGCTGGTCGACGGCGAGGTCCGGGACCCGGCGGGGGACCTGGTGGCCGAGGTACGCCCGGTCGACGCGGTCGATGCCGTCGTACCCCCGGTCGACCTGGAGACCGCGGTGGCCGCCGCGACCCGCTACCCGGGGCTGGTCGAGCATCCGTTCCCCGGCTGTTACGTCTGCGGACCGCAGCGGTCCGACGGGCTGCGGATCTTTCCCGGCCCCTTGCCGGACGGGCGGACCGCCGCGCCGTTCCGGGCCCCCGGACAAGTCAGCGAGGCCACGGTCTGGGCGGCGTTGGACTGTCCCGGTGGGTGGACGGTGCTCGCGCCCGGACGCCCGTACCTGCTGGGCCGGATCGCCGCCGTGGTCGCCGCGCTGCCGGCGCCCGGCGACGAGTGCGTGGTGACCGGGGCGCTGCTCGGCGTCGACGGGCGCAAGGCGACCGTGCACACCAGCCTGTACGGCCCGGACGGCGCGTTGCTGGGCGCGGCACGGGCGACCTGGATCGCCCGCTGATCCCGGTCGTCAACCGCAGGGAGGACCCGTCTCCACCCTGAGACGGATCAGGACATACGGACCGTGCCTGATTGACCTTGTTGCATTGGGCCGTCACGCTGTGCCACGGCGTACCTCGACGCCACGCACGGGAGGAGAACGATGACTGACGGGCAGAGAAGCCCCACCAGCGACGGTCAGATCGAGGTGTCCGGTCTGACAAAGCAGTACAAGAACGTCCGGGCGGTGAACAACCTGTCCTTCACCGTGGCGCCGGGGCGGGTGACCGGCTTCCTCGGCCCGAACGGCGCTGGTAAGACCACCACGCTGCGCATGTTGCTGAACCTGGTCACCCCGACCGCCGGCACGGCCACCATCAGCGGCAGCCGGTACGCGGACCTCGCCGACCCGCTGCGGCACGTCGGCGCGATCCTGGAGGCGTCCAGCGCGCACAAGGGCCGCACCGGCATCAACCACCTGCGGGTGATCTGCGCGGCGGCCGGGCTGCCCAAGCAGCGGGCCGCCGAGGTGCTGGAACTGGTCGGGTTGACCCCGGCGGCGAAGCGCAAGTTCAAGGGTTACTCGCTGGGCATGAAGCAGCGGCTCGGCATCGCCGCGGCGATGCTCGGTGACCCCCGGGTGCTGATCCTCGACGAGCCGGCCAACGGGTTGGACCCGGAGGGCATCCGGTGGATGCGTGGGTTCCTCAAGAACCTCGCCCACGAGGGTCGTACGGTGCTGGTCTCCAGCCACCTGCTGTCCGAGATGCAGCTGCTCGCCGACGACGTGGTGATCATCGCCGCCGGCCAGTTGATCCGGCAGGGCCCGGTCGACCAGGTGCTCGGGTCGATGGCACAGGGCGCGCAGGTCCGGGTACGTACGCCGCAGGCCGAGGCGCTGACCACTGCGCTCAAGGCGCAGTCGGCGACGGTGAACGTCGACGAGCAGGGCGTGCTGCTGGTCACCGGGGTGGACGCGCCGGCCATCGGCCGCGCTGCCCTCGCGGCCGGCGTGGAACTGCACGAACTGACCACCGAACGGCCCGACCTGGAACGGGTCTTCCTGGAGCTGACGGCCGGAAAGGCGGGCATCCGATGAACCTGGTCCGATCCGAGCTGCTCAAGATCCGTACCACCAACACCTGGTGGATCTTCGCGCTCATCTCGCTGCCGCTCTGGGCGCTCACCCTGCTGATCAACTGGCTGCAGGCCGACACCCTGACCAACGGCAACCTCGGCGAGGTGCCGGCCGACCAGGCCGACACCCTGGCGGCGGCGTCCAGCGCGGACGCGCTCTCCTCGAACCTGTTCACCACCGGGCAGTTCTTCGGCCTGCTGATCGTGATGCTGCTCGGCATCATCGTGGTGACCAGCGAGTTCTTCCACCAGACGGTCACCACCACGTTCCTCACCAACCCGCACCGCACCGCCGTGATGAG
>NZ_JARUBK010000002.1:0-18105 GCF_029626165.1 Micromonospora sp. WMMD967 | reverse complement strand
GTGACGCATCCGCTCGGCGCGCAGTGCCATCCGTTCCATCCCGAGCGAGCGCAGCCGGGCGATGGCACGCAGCCGCCGCTTGGGGGTGAAGTTGCCGCCCTCCGGGAAGATCACGAACGCGTCGTTGTCGTCCAGGCCCGCAGCCAGGTGTCCGACCTGGCGTACCGTCTCCTCGCCGCGCTCCGGCGTCGGCGCGATGAACCGGTTGGGCAGCCTGTTGAGCAGCACGTCGATCGCCGGGTCCCACTGGAGGCTGTCCTTGAGGACGATGCGTGGCTCCCGTTTGAACCAGTTGACCAGCCCGTGGATCAGGATGAACGAGTCGCCCGGCCCGGCGTGCCGGCACAGCACCAACTCGGGCCGGCCGGGCAGCGCGGTGTCCGGGTCGGTGCCCACCACGTCGATGCTCAGCCGCAGTGTCCACCGTGCCTGCCAGAACAGCACCCGCAGGAACCAGCCGGCCAGCACGTAGTGCGCGCGTTGGAAGGCCGGGGACCGGGTCCGCCAGCCGAAGCCGGAGGCGACCCAGAGCAGGAACAGCGCGATCAGCGCGGCGGCGTCCCAGACCAGGTAGACGCACCCGATCCAGAGCAGCCGCAGCGGCCGCAACCGACCCGGGACCAGCGGAGACGCGGCGGCGGCGAGCAGCGCCCAGATCGGCAGGGTGGTGACCACCACGAACGCCAGCCCCACCACGGCGGGGGCGAACAGCAACCGACGCAGCCACCTGGGGGGCAGCGGCATCATCGCTCCTGGTGGGTGGCGAGGTAGCGGCGGGAGGCGGTGTACGCCCGGCTGATCCGCCGCCCCACGGCCGCCATGTCCCGGTACGCCCACGGCGTGTCGTCGCGGGGGTTGAGCCCACCGGTCGGCAGGACGTGCACCTCCACTCCCTCGGGCAGCGCCGCCAACTCGCGGAAGAACCGGTGTCGGCGGGAGATCTCGAACGCGACCTGGGCGATCTCCCACGGCCGTCGGGGCGGCGTCAACTCCCGCTCGATGCGGCCCACCTGGAGGACGTAGATCCGACGTGCGCCGACGGCCACCGCCTCGCCGATCGGGATGGAGTTGACGATGCCCCCGTCCACGTAGTGCGCGCCGTCGATCTGCATGGGCGGGAGCAGGCCGGGCACCGAGGCCGACGCCAGCACCGCCGGCACCACCGGACCGCTGTCGAACCAGTGCTCGGCCGCCCGCTCGATGTGCGCGGCGCAGCAGCGAAAGGGCACCCGCAGGTCGGCGAAGGTGGTGTCCACCCCCAGCTCGGTCTCCAGCAACCGGCGCAGTGGGCGAGGTGAGTGCAGATGGGTACGGGCGGCGAAGCGGCGCAACTGCCGGGCGACCGAGTCCCCGTACACCTCGCTCGCCTCCGGCGAGGCCCAGAGCCGGACGAGCCGGTCGGTCACCGCCTCCGTCGGGTCGGCGGCGACCAGCGCGCCGTTCACCGCGCCGATCGAGGTGCCGAGCACCATGTCGGGTTTGATGCCGGCGCGGAACAACGCGCGCAACATGCCCACCTCGACCGCGCCGAGCACGCCCCCGCCGCCGAGCACGAATGCCACAGGTCCCCCCGCCATGCCCCTCATCCTGGCACGGGCGCGCAGCCGACCGGCCGGCCACCGTCGCCGGGCGGTCGGCGCACACCAGGCACCGCCCGCCGACCGGCGCGGCGACGGCGTTGACAGGCAGGACACATTCGCGCAACCTGATACCGCTCCCACCCCTGAGGCAGGTGCGATCTGTGAAGGCAGCACTGCATCCGGGCCGGTTGCTGGCTCGCAGATATCGACTTCTCGACCAGATCGGTGCCGGCGGCATGTCGGTCATCTGGCGCGCCCGGGACGAGGTGCTGGACCGGCTGGTCGCCCTCAAGGTCCTCGCTCCTTCGCTGGCCGCCGACGCGCGTTTCCGGGGCATGGTGCGCGAGGAGGCCCGGGCCGCGGCCCAGTTGGTGCACCCACACCTGACCTCGGTGCACGACTACGGCGAGACTGTCGATCCGGACGGTTCGATCACCTCGTTCGTGGTGATGGAGCTGCTCGACGGCGAGGAGTTGGAGCTGCGCCTCACCGAGGGGCCGTTGCCGTGGGCCGAGGCGGTCCAGGTGGGCGCGCAGGTCGCGGAGGCACTGGCCGCGGCGCACCGGCTCGGCATCGTGCACCGGGACATCACCCCGGCCAACGTGATGATGACCGGCACGGGCGTCAAGGTGCTCGACTTCGGCATCGCCACCCGGATCGGCGCACCGGACGAGGACGAGGACGGCGAGACCTTCGGCACGCCCGCGTACGTCGCGCCGGAACGCCTCGACGGCGCGCCGGCCCAGCCGTCCACCGACGTGTACTCACTCGGCGTGCTGCTGTACGAGGCGCTCACCGGTCGGGTTCCGTACCCGGCCGACACCTGGGAGCAGCTCAGCGCCGCCCTGGCCGACGGCCCGCCACCGACACTCGCCGAGCTGCCGGAGCTGCCCCCGCCGGTGGCCCGGATCTGCCTGCGCAGCCTCGCCCGGGATCCGGCCGACCGGCCGACCGCCCGGCAGGTCGCCACAGTGTTGCGCGGCCATCTGCTGCCGCCCGATCCCCCGGCCGCGACCATCCGGGTGCCCACCCGGCCTCTTCCGCCGCAGCCGGTCGACCCGCCGCCGGCGGCCGAAGGGGCGGCGGCCGAAGGGGCGGCGGCCGACTCGGGTTGGTCCCGACGACGGCTGGCACTGCTGCTCGTCCTGGCCGTCGGTGTGGCACTGGCCGGTGTGGCCCTGCTGCCCGAGCAGCGGCCGACGCCCCGCACGCAGCCCTCGGTGGGCCCGACGACGACCTCGCCCAGCGACCCGCCAGTTCCACCGTCGTCCGAGCCGACCACGCCCTCGCCGACGACGCCGAGCACCGGCAACACGCCCACGTCGCGTCCGGGGAGCCTGGTCGAGGCGGCCGGCCGGGTCGACGGGCTGATCACCGCAGGCCTGAACGCCGGGGAGATCCGTGACGACGTGGGTCTCGACCTGCGCAACGAGCTGCGCAACCTGACGGCCGCGGTCAGTTCCGGCCGCGACGAACTGGCGCCGCCGGTGGCCCGGCTGCGGGAAAAGGTCGCGGTGCGCCTCGGCGAGGGTGGCATCAGTCCGGGGTACGCGTCGCAGCTCGACGCCGCGATCGCCGACCTGGGGGCAGCCCGGGTCTAGACGAGTGGGTCCGAAGTCTGGTCGGTGGTCGCCATCCGCTTCGGCTGGCCCACCGTGCCGATGTGCTGTTGAGCGATATACCTCAGAGTCATAAATATGACTCTGAGGTATATCGCGCACCGTCGCATCCGCCCTGACGGAGGTGACCGACGGTCACCGCCGGCCGCGCCCACAGACCGGGGCAGGTCAGCGGACCGGCACCCAGGCCGATTCGCGGAGGTCGTGACCCCTGACGGCGAAACCTCGGTAGACCTCGACGTAGTCGTTCGCCATCCGCTCGACCGAGAAGTTCTCCGCGACGTGCGCCACGCAGTCCTCCGGGTCGAGCTGCTCGACGGCGAGCACCGCGGCGGGCAGCTCCTCCGGCCGTTCGCACACCAGCCCGGTCAGCCCGGGGCGCACCAGCTCCGGCACCGCGCCCCGGTTGAGCGCCACCACAGGTGTGCCGGTCGCCATCGCTTCCAGCATCACCATGCCGAACGGCTCGTCCCACTGGATCGGCATGATCAGACAGCGGGCGTCGACGAGCATCCGCAGCGTCTCCGCGCGGTCGGCGTTGAGCACGACAGTCACGTCCTCGTCGACCAGCGGCGCGACGACCTGCTCGTAGTAGCGACGCTCGGCCGGCTCGTTGCACTTGCCGGCCAGCAGCAGGGGCAACCCGGCCTCCCGGCAGGCCCGGATGGCGACCTCCGGGCCCTTGTCCGGGCTGAACCGGGCCAGCCACAGCACCGGCCCCCGGCCGGGCGCGTTCTTCCGCGGGAAACCACTGATGTCCAGTGCGTTGTGCACGGTGCCGGCCCAGGGCAGGTCGGTGTTCAAGCGACGTTGAGCGTGCGAGATGGCCACCAGGGCGACGCCCTGGTCGACGTCGCTCAGCACGTCGCCGTACTCCCCGACGGGGTTGCCGTGCACGGTCGCGACCGTCGGCACCGCCCGGCGGCCGGCGACCAGCGGGCCGATCGTGGTGTGGTCGTGGATCACGTCGAAGTCGGCGGCCGTGATCAGCCGGTTCACCCGGGCCAGGTGGGCCAGCTCCGGCAGTGACTCGCCGAGCCGCTCGTACTGGACCTCGGGAACTGTGGAGACGAAGCCGTCGGCCGCCGTGCCGTGGTCGCTACCGGCACCGAACAGCGTGACCGCGTGTCCCTGCACGCTGAGGGCGTCCACCAGGCCGGCGACGACCTGTTCGAGGCCGCCGTAGCCGGGAGGCGGCACTGACAACCATGGCGGGACCACCATCGCGATGCGCAACGACCGCCCTCTCGGCCGGTCCGCGGGCGGGTGGATCAGGGCCACGAGTCCTCCGCGTTGGTCCCCGGTGCAAGCGTCACCGGCGGTCGGAACGGTCGGCGGCGAGTTCCCCGGGACGCCCCCGGTAAACCGGACAAGCCGGACGCTCACCCGCCGACCAGGAGTTGGTCGTGCACCACCCGTACGCCCGGCGCGGACCAGGCCACCCGCTCGACCTGGTCGCGTTCCCACCAGGACCGGACCACCCCGGCCAGGACGAGCGTGTCGCCGTCCACCTCGACGGTCACCCGCTCGGCACCGATGGTGCGCGCCAGCGCCCGCTGCACGTCCCGACGCAGCAGTTCGGCCGGTGGCGCCGGCGGTCGCACCTCGATCAGGTTGGTGATCCCCCGTACGCCGTCGAGCCGGCGCACCGCCCCCTCGGCGGCACGCCGCTGCCACCCGAACTCGACCTCACCGCGGAGCATCAGCCACCCGTTGGCCACCGTCACGTCCAGCCGCTCGGCGGGCACGAAACTGTCCCACTCCAGCGCGCGGGCGGCGGCGATGGCGACCTCGCCGTCGGTACGCCCCGGCGTGCCCGGCAGCCGCACCTCGATCTCGTCGGCCACCGCCCGGACGCCGCGGACCCGCTGCGCGCACCGGGTCGCCGCCCAACCGCGGGCGGCACCGTCCACGAAGCCGGTCAGCGTGACCACACCCTCGTCGACGCTCACACCGATCTCGTTCGGTTGCAGCTGGGCGTCCCAGGCGAGCTGCGCCAGGACGTCGCGTTGGATCCGCTGGTCGTCGCGGACATCCACCACGTCGGTCACGACACCTACCCCCGGTTCCGGTCGCCGAGACTCGTCGCTCCCGAAGGTGCCGGAGAACCGGGTGACGGCGGTTCACCCGATCAGGGTGAACCGCCGTCACGGCGGAAAAGAGCGGCGGGTGACGGAGCCGACCCCCTCGGCTCCACCACCCGCCGCCGGAGGGAGGCAGGTTCAGATGTGTGTCACGGCGTCTCGGCGAGCGTCACGGTCACCGTCTTCTCGTCGCCGTTGCGCTTGAACTGCACCTCGACCCGGTCGCCGACCTTGCCGGCCTGCACCGCGCCGACCAGGTCGTCGGAGTCGTTGACCGGCTTGTCGCCGAACCGGGTGACGACGTCGCCGCGCTGGAGGCCGGCCTTCTCGGCCGGGCTGCCCGGGGTGACCGACGCGACGAGCGCGCCGCCGCCTTCGGCCTGGTTGACGCCGACCCCGAGCGACGGGTGGCTGACCTTCTCGCCGCGCTGGAGCTTGCCCGCGACGTCCTTGGCCTTGTTGCTGGGGATGGCGAAGCCGACGCCGATGTTGCCGGTGCTCTGGCCGGAGGTCGCGATGGCGGTGTTCACGCCGATCACCTCGCCCCGGGTGTTGACCAGCGCGCCGCCGGAGTTGCCGGGGTTGATCGGCGCGTCGGTCTGGAGCAGGCCGGAGATCGAGCTGACGGTCTGGCTCTGCTGCTGGGTCGGGTCCTGCGGCTGACCCTCGCCGGCCCGGATGGTGCGGTCGCGGGCGCTGAGGATGCCCGACGTCACCGAACCCTGCAGGCCGAGCGGGCTGCCCAACGCCAGCACCTGGTCACCGACCTGCATGGCGTCGCTGTCACCGAACTTGGCCGCCTTGAGGTCGCTCACGCCGTTGGCCTTGACCACGGCCAGGTCGGTCTTCGGGTCGGTGCCGATGACCTTCGCCTCGGCCTTCTTGCCGTCAGCGAAGATCACCAGCACGTTGCCACCGGCGGCGGAGGCGACCACGTGGTTGTTGGTCAGCACGTACCCGTCGGCGCTGAGCACCACCCCGGAACCCTCACCGCTGTCGGTGGTGATCGAGACGACGCTGTCCTGCACGGACGCGGCGATCTTCGGCAGGTCCGCGCCGTTGATCACCGGTGCCGCCGAGTAGGTGCGGGTGACGCCGCCGCCGTCACCGTCGAGGGCCAGGGCGAGCGCGCCACCGGCGACGCCCGACCCGAGCATCAGGGCGAACACCGCGACGCCGGCCCCGGCGAACTTGGCGATCCGACCCGGCCGAGGGCCGCTGCCGGGCGGCGCGACCTGCGGGCCCCACGGAGGAACCGGCTGGCCCGGGTGCTGGGGGTGCTGCCCGGGGTGCTGGGCGTGCTGCTGGTGCTGACCCGGGTACGCCATGCCCGGCTGGCCCCCGCCGGCCCAGCCGGACTGCTGGCCCGGGTACCAGGGAGCACCGGGGTACTGACCGGCGCTCTGCTGCGGGTAGCCGGACTGGCCGTGCGCCGGGTAGCCGGAGACCGGGTACGGCGGCGCGGACGGGGTGGCGGCCGAGGGCTGGTAGGCGGTCGGCGGCTCGTACCCGGTCGGCTGGTGGGCGGGCGCGGAGGGGCCGGCCGGCGCGGGCGACGCGGTCGGGGTCACGGCGCTCGTCGGCGTGTCGTCACCGCTGGTGGAGACGACCTCGATGGGAGTGGTCGGGGAGTCGGACTGCGCGCGCTCGTCGCGCGGCAGCTCGGCGGTGGGGTGCGACGGCTCGGCGTCGGTGGGGGCCGGCCGGCGCTGCGGGTCGGACTCGAACTCGGTCATGGCACTACCTTCCCCCCCAGCTCTGCGATCAAGCTGGAACCGTCCTGGAAGTTGGCTGAAAGTCACTCGCCGGCGTCGTCGACCTGTGCCAGCAGCGGAAGCCGGACCCGGAAGGTAGCCCCGCCACCCGGCGTCTCGGCCACCTCGACCGAACCGTGGTGAGCCGCGACCAACGCCGCCACGATGGCCAGGCCGAGGCCGGTGCCGGTGTTGCCGTCAGCCCGCCGGGTCCGTGCCGCGTCCGCCCGGTAGAATCGCTCGAAGACCCGTTCGGCCTGCTCCGGGGAGAGGCCCGGGCCGGTGTCGGCCACCTCCACCACGGCGAAGCCGCCCGGTTCGCTGCGCAACCGCACACGGATCTCGGCGTCGGTCGGAGTGTGGGTCAACGCGTTGGTGACCAGGTTGCCGATCACCTGGCGCAGCCGCGCGTCGTCGGCGGAGACCACGAGCGGGCCCGCGTCGGGCGCGATCTCCAGCTCGATGCGCCGGTCCGGGGCGATCGCCCGGGCCGCGTGCACCGCGTCGGAGGCGAGCACCGGCAGCTCCACCGGAGTCAGCGAGAGCGGCCGTTCCCGGTCCAGGCGGGCGAGCAGCAGCAGGTCCTCCACCAGCAGTCCCATCCGCGCCGCTTCGTCCTCGATGCGGCGCAGCAGGCCGGCGGTCTGCTCCGGCGCGCGGGAGGCGCCCTGCCGGTACAGCTCGGCGAAACCACGGATGGTGGTCAGCGGGGTCCGTAGCTCGTGCGAGGCGTCCGCGACGAACTGCCGCATCCGCTCCTCCGAGCGCCGGGCCCGCGCCTCGGATGCCTGGGCGGAGGCCGCCGCGTCCCGGGCGGCGCTCTCCGCCCACCTCGCCGCGGTCTCCGAGGCTGCTCGGGCGGTGAACGCCACCTCGATCTGGGTGAGCATCGCGTTGAGCGCGCGGGAGAGCCGCCCCAGCTCGGAGGTGGGATGCTCCTGCCCCTGCTCCGGATCGGGCACCCGGCGGGTCAGGTCACCCCCGGCAATGGCGGCGGCGGTGCGTTCGATCTCCACCAGCGGTTTCAGGCTGGTGCGGACGATCGCCGCGCCGACCGAGGCCAGCATGATCAGCACCGCACCGCCGACCAGCAGGTCGATCCAGGCCAGTCGTTTGACGGCCTGGTCGACATCCGTCAGGTGCTGGCCGATCACGGCCATCTGGCCGTTGGGCAGCTCGGTGTAGAGCATCCGCCAGCGCACCGAGCTGTCCCGGGCCCGAACGGTGAACGGATTTCCCTCGCGGGCCTCGTCCTGCGCCTGGAAGCCGCTCGCGTCACTCGGCCACGGCGGCAGATCGTCCACCCCGAAGCGGGACGAGTCGTACAGGGGCGGTTGCACCCTGCCGGTCCGCGCGTCGGTCAGCACGACCACGTAGTCGCTGGGCAGCGAGACGGTGTTCGTCGACGGCGTGATCGACTGGATCCCCTTCTCCGTGATGGACTGGATTCCCTTGGCCGAGCTACGCAGCTCCAGGTCGATCTGGTCGACCAGGTAGTTGTGCAGGAAGTACGCGGTCGAGACGCTGATCACCAGCAGCGCGACGGCGACCAGCGCCAGCACCGAGGTGACCAGCTTGATCCGCAGTGGAACGCCGCGCACCCGCCCCTTCGCCTGCTGGACCGGGTTCACGCCGCCGGCTTGCGCAGGACGTACCCGACGCCACGGAGGGTGTGGATCAGCCGAGGCTGGGTGGTGTCGACCTTGCGCCGCAGGTACGAGATGTAGGACTCGACGATGTTGTCGTCACCGCGGAAGTCGTAGTTCCAGACGTGGTCGAGGATCTGCGCCTTGGACAGCACCCGGTTGGCGTTGAGCATCAGGTACCGCAGCAGCTTGAACTCCGTCGGCGAGAGCTGCACGCGCTGCCCGGCCCGGTGCACCTCGTGGGTCTCCTCGTCCAACTCCAGGTCGGCGAAGGTGAGCCGGGAGGGTGCCTGCTCGCCGGTCGTGGTGCGGCGCAGCACGGCGCGGATCCGGGCGGTCAACTCCTCCAGGCTGAACGGCTTGGTGACGTAGTCGTCACCGCCCAGGGTGAGGCCACGGATCTTGTCGTCGGTGGCGTCCCGGGCGGTCAGGAAGACCACCGGGGTACGCGTGCCGCCCTCGCGGAGCATGCGGATGACCTCGAACCCGTCCAGGTCCGGCAGCATCACGTCGAGGACCACCAGGTCGGGCCGGTGGTCCTTGGCGGCGTTGAGCGCCGCGCTCCCACTTGTCGCGGTGGCCACGTCGAAGCCCGCGAACCGCAGGCTCGCGGAGAGCAGTTCGAGGATGTTGGGGTCGTCCTCGACCACGAGGAGTCGCGCCTCGGTCTGGGTAGCGGGCATGGGCCCATCATCGGTGACATCACTGCGTCGGCGCTGGACGGTTCCTGCAAAAACCCTGTGAGTCGCGGTCGACTGGTTTTCCGACTCAGCGCAACAGGCGGCGCAGCCCGTCCAGGGCGCCGTCGAGCAACCTGATCGCGGTGCGGAGTTGCGTCTCGCTGAACCGTCGGGCGCGCACGAGTTGACCCACCTCGGAGGTGAACGCGGCCAGCCGCGTGTCGAACTCGTCGAGCAGCGCGGCGTGCGGCCCGGTGGCCGACGCCGGCCGGGGCGGCGGTGCGGGCGTCTCCCACCGGGTACGCCGGGTCTGCCGGGTGGCCTCGCTCAGCTCCCGCTTGAGGTCGCGTACCGACCCGCGTACCTCGCTGCGGATCTCGCCGGCCAGGCTGGAGAGGTCGGCCACCGAGGCGGCGATGTCCGCTTCCAGCTCGGTCAACTCGCCGGCCCGCTGGCGCAGCTCGGCACGACCAGCGTCGGTGATGTCGTACGTCTTGCGGCCACCGGCTGCGGTGTGGCTGACGAGGCCCTCGGCCTCCAACCGTTGGAGGCGGGGGTAGATGGTGCCGGCGCTGGGCGCGTAGAGCCCGAGGAACCGGTCCTCCAGAAGGCGGATCAGCTCGTACCCGTGCTTCGGGCCGTCGTCGAGGAGCTTGAGCAGGTAGAGCCGGAGCCGTCCGTGGCTGAACACGGCGGTCACGGCAACTCCTCCCCATCGTCGTCGACGGCTCGGGCGAGCAGGGCGATGCTCCCCGAGGTCGCGGAAGCCCAGAGCTTACCTTCGCCCGCGCCGAGCACCCCTTCACTGCTGCGCAGTGGGAACGTCGAGGTGCGGATCTGCGGAAAGCCACTGGTGATCCGGCCCGAGGCGGTCTGCAGTTGCACGGCGAGGTCGCTGTCCTCGCGGACCCGGACGGTGATGCCGCCCGAGATGGTGGTCAGCCGGATCTCGCTGCGTCGAGGGTTCTCCACCAGGTCGCAGGTGATCGCGCCGGAGACGGTCTGCGCCCGCACCCGGTCGGCGGCGCTGTCGGCGAGGATCACCTCGCCGGAGACCGTCTCCATGGAGAGGTCGCCACGGATGCCGAGCGCCTCCACCGGCCCGGACGTGATGGTCGCGGAGGTGTTGCCCCGCAGGCCCATCAGGGTGATCTGGCCGGAGACGACGTGCACTGTGGTCTGCCGGCGCAGGCCGGAGGCGACCAACGAGCCCGCGACCAGACCCAGATCGGCGAGGACGTCGGCGGGCACGGCGACGGAGACGTCCACCCGCGGGTACCGGTGGATCATCCGAAACCACCGCAGGACGTCCGACCAGCTCCGGCCGCGCTCCTGGCGGATGCTGAGCCGGCCGTCGGAGTGGTCGATCACTACCGGCCGGCGACCGACCTGGGTGACGTCGATCCGGGTCGGGCCGTCGGTGGCGACCACGTTGAGCCGTCCGCTCACCAGCCGGACGTCCAGCCGGGTGACCGGACCGTCCACGGTGAGCCGCTGCGGGCTCTCGACCGTCCATCCGGCCATGGCGTCCCCCTCTCGACGATGCGACACGCCGACACGTGCCACACCAGGAGACACTAACGCGATACATCGCGACATCACAAGATAGGTCGCGAGCCGCCAGACCACCAACCCCCAAGACCTCTGCCGAAACCCCCACACCACCCACGCCCGCCCGCCCCGCGCCGCCCGCGCCACCCGCCCCGCGCCGCGCCGCGCCGCGCCCAAGATCCGCGCAACTTCCCGGATGTTGCTGCCTCAGGCGCTCCGGAGGCAGCAACATCCCCGATCCTGCGCGGATCTTGGCGGGTGATCCCGCGGCGGAGGCCGCGGGGCGGGGGGCCCGGGAGGGCGCGGGGCGGGGGCCCGGGAGGGCGCGGGGCGGGGGCCCGGGAGGGCGCGGGGCGGGGGCCCGGGAGGGCGCGGGGTGGAGGGCGGGGGCGGGGACGGGGGCGGGCGGGGGCGGGCGGGCTTAGGCCGCCAGGTCCAGGTCGCTTCCTGTGGTCGGCGTCGGGACGGGGACCGCCGGGGCCACTGTGGGAACCGCACGCAAGCGGGTCCGCGTCGCCGCGTCCGATGCGGGCAGCAGGTGTACGGCCGACTCGGCGGCCCGGGCCAGCAACCGCCGATCGGCGTCCCGGGCGGGGTGCAGTGCGGCGGCGATCGTCACCGAAACCACGATCTCCCGCGCCGCGACCACCCGGGCCACCGACCGCAGCAGGGTGTCCGCGCCGAGGAAGGCGGTCGCCGTGGTCGCGGAGCCGGTCGCGTCGCAGCGGTAGGCGAGCCGCAGCGGCACCACCGGGCTGCCTGCGTCGATCGCCGCCTGGAACGTCGCGGGCCGGAAACCACCACCAGGGCGGCAATCGTCGGCACCGTCACCCGCACACCAGGTCGTACCCTCCGGGAAGACCGCCACCGACCGGCCGGCGCGCAACGCGTCCGCGACCCGGCCGACGGTGCTCGGCAGTGCTCTCGGGCGGGACCGGTCCACGAAGACAGTGCCCGCCGCCGCCGCCAACAGGCCGACCACCGGCCAGGAGCGGATCTCCCGTTTGGCGACCATCCGGGTGGGCGCGACCGCCAGGACCGCGAGGATGTCC
Organism: Micromonospora sp. WMMD967; assembly: GCF_029626165.1. Classification (NCBI taxonomy): domain Bacteria; kingdom Bacillati; phylum Actinomycetota; class Actinomycetes; order Micromonosporales; family Micromonosporaceae; genus Micromonospora; species Micromonospora sp. WMMD967. The sequence goes on along the minus strand of NZ_JARUBK010000002.1, from coordinate 6,139 downwards.
AGCCACGAGACGTGGTTGGCGACCAGCAGCGCCCGCCGTCGGGGCAGCCGGCCCCGGATCACCAGCCGGACGCCGAAGGCGCGAATGGTGGCCCGGGCCCAGCCGCGTACCGCCGCCTGCCGTTCCCGGGTTGGAAGCACCGGCAGCAGCAGCACCAGGCCGACCCCGGCGACCAACATGCCGGCCGCCGCCGCCAATCGCAGCGCCCGACGGGCCACCGGCACCGTGGGCACCTCACCGGCCACCGGCAGGCAGTCGTCGTCGCAGCCCGAGGAGGGCCGCCACAGGTCGTGCGCCACGGTGGTCACCGCTGCTCCCCGCCCAGGAAGTGCCGCAGGTACCGCGGGTTCATCCGGTCCAGCGAGAAGAGCACGTAGAAGTCCGCGCACCCGAAGTCGCTGTCGTACGCGGGTTCACCGCAGATCCACGCGCCGAGCCGGAGGTAGCCCCGCAGCAGCGGCGGCACCACGACGCGCCCAGCCGGCTCGGCGGCGGTCACCGGTGCGGCGGCCGCCGGTTCGGCGAACCAGGGTCGGAGCGGACGGACCCGCAGCGGCGGCGGCGACAGGTGCCGCGTCTGGGCCTGGGCCCAGACCTCGGCGACCGTCCGTCCACCGTCGTCCACCGGCACCGAGGCGCAGCCGCCGAGCCAGCGGGAGCCGCGCAGGTGCAGGTAGCGGGTCAGACCGGCCCACATCAGGTTGATCACCGCGCCGGAGCGGTGGTCCGGATGCACACAGGACCGGCCCGTCTCCACCAGGTCGTCGCGGAGGGAGTCGAGCGCGGTGAGGTCGAACTCGCCCTCGGCGTACCGGCGGGGGGTCCGGCCGGGCGGCAGCAGCCGGTAGGTGCCGACCACCGCGCCGGTGCTGTCCTCACGGACGATCAGATGGTCGCAGTACGCGTCGAAGGGATCCACGTCCAGCCCGGCCTGGCCGGGACGGAGGGTGGCGCCGAGCTCGGTGGCGAACACCTCGTGGCGCAGGCGTTGCGCGGCCGCGACCTGGGTGGGGTCGTCGGCGATCAGCAGGGTGTATCCGCTGGTCTTCAGGGGTGCGCCAGCGGCATGCAGAACGGCCATGGGATCTGTGTAGGTGCCTGGGTTGCCATTCACGGGGACCACCGGTGTCGATCGGATGAACGCCGGCAGGCGAGACCGCGAGCACCACAGGGTTCCGCCCGTGCGAGGCTGCCGGGACGGCCGGCGAGGACGCTGGTACGCCACCTGGAGGTCGACGATGCGCATCGAGTCCCGCTACAACGGGCCCACCGGCTCCGGCAACGGCGGATGGAGCGCGGGGGTGTTCGCCGCCGAGGCGGGCGGAACCGGGCCGGTCGAGGTGACACTGCGCCGACCACCGCCGCTGGAGACCGAGCTGCGGCTGGTCGACGGCGAGGTCCGGGACCCGGCGGGGGACCTGGTGGCCGAGGTACGCCCGGTCGACGCGGTCGATGCCGTCGTACCCCCGGTCGACCTGGAGACCGCGGTGGCCGCCGCGACCCGCTACCCGGGGCTGGTCGAGCATCCGTTCCCCGGCTGTTACGTCTGCGGACCGCAGCGGTCCGACGGGCTGCGGATCTTTCCCGGCCCCTTGCCGGACGGGCGGACCGCCGCGCCGTTCCGGGCCCCCGGACAAGTCAGCGAGGCCACGGTCTGGGCGGCGTTGGACTGTCCCGGTGGGTGGACGGTGCTCGCGCCCGGACGCCCGTACCTGCTGGGCCGGATCGCCGCCGTGGTCGCCGCGCTGCCGGCGCCCGGCGACGAGTGCGTGGTGACCGGGGCGCTGCTCGGCGTCGACGGGCGCAAGGCGACCGTGCACACCAGCCTGTACGGCCCGGACGGCGCGTTGCTGGGCGCGGCACGGGCGACCTGGATCGCCCGCTGATCCCGGTCGTCAACCGCAGGGAGGACCCGTCTCCACCCTGAGACGGATCAGGACATACGGACCGTGCCTGATTGACCTTGTTGCATTGGGCCGTCACGCTGTGCCACGGCGTACCTCGACGCCACGCACGGGAGGAGAACGATGACTGACGGGCAGAGAAGCCCCACCAGCGACGGTCAGATCGAGGTGTCCGGTCTGACAAAGCAGTACAAGAACGTCCGGGCGGTGAACAACCTGTCCTTCACCGTGGCGCCGGGGCGGGTGACCGGCTTCCTCGGCCCGAACGGCGCTGGTAAGACCACCACGCTGCGCATGTTGCTGAACCTGGTCACCCCGACCGCCGGCACGGCCACCATCAGCGGCAGCCGGTACGCGGACCTCGCCGACCCGCTGCGGCACGTCGGCGCGATCCTGGAGGCGTCCAGCGCGCACAAGGGCCGCACCGGCATCAACCACCTGCGGGTGATCTGCGCGGCGGCCGGGCTGCCCAAGCAGCGGGCCGCCGAGGTGCTGGAACTGGTCGGGTTGACCCCGGCGGCGAAGCGCAAGTTCAAGGGTTACTCGCTGGGCATGAAGCAGCGGCTCGGCATCGCCGCGGCGATGCTCGGTGACCCCCGGGTGCTGATCCTCGACGAGCCGGCCAACGGGTTGGACCCGGAGGGCATCCGGTGGATGCGTGGGTTCCTCAAGAACCTCGCCCACGAGGGTCGTACGGTGCTGGTCTCCAGCCACCTGCTGTCCGAGATGCAGCTGCTCGCCGACGACGTGGTGATCATCGCCGCCGGCCAGTTGATCCGGCAGGGCCCGGTCGACCAGGTGCTCGGGTCGATGGCACAGGGCGCGCAGGTCCGGGTACGTACGCCGCAGGCCGAGGCGCTGACCACTGCGCTCAAGGCGCAGTCGGCGACGGTGAACGTCGACGAGCAGGGCGTGCTGCTGGTCACCGGGGTGGACGCGCCGGCCATCGGCCGCGCTGCCCTCGCGGCCGGCGTGGAACTGCACGAACTGACCACCGAACGGCCCGACCTGGAACGGGTCTTCCTGGAGCTGACGGCCGGAAAGGCGGGCATCCGATGAACCTGGTCCGATCCGAGCTGCTCAAGATCCGTACCACCAACACCTGGTGGATCTTCGCGCTCATCTCGCTGCCGCTCTGGGCGCTCACCCTGCTGATCAACTGGCTGCAGGCCGACACCCTGACCAACGGCAACCTCGGCGAGGTGCCGGCCGACCAGGCCGACACCCTGGCGGCGGCGTCCAGCGCGGACGCGCTCTCCTCGAACCTGTTCACCACCGGGCAGTTCTTCGGCCTGCTGATCGTGATGCTGCTCGGCATCATCGTGGTGACCAGCGAGTTCTTCCACCAGACGGTCACCACCACGTTCCTCACCAACCCGCACCGCACCGCCGTGATGAGCGCCAAGCTGGTGGCGGCGGGCGTGCTGGCGCTGCTGTTCTGGCTGGTGACCACCGCGTTCAACCTGGTCGCCGGTTCGGCGGTGCTGAACGCCATCGGGCTCGACTCACAACTGGGCAACGAGGCCGCGTGGCGGGCGATCGGGTTGAACCTGCTCGCGTACCTGCTCTGGGCGGTGTTCGGAGTCGGCATCGGCGTGCTGCTGCGCAGCCAGATCGGTGCCACGGTGACCGGCATCCTGCTCTACCTGGGCGGCTCGATCGGCGCCATCTTCGTGATCGCCATCCTGGCCGACCGGTGGGGTGACTGGATCAACAACCTCCAGTTGCTGGTGCCGTCGCTGGCCTCGTCGCTGATGGTCACCGGGGCCGACATCCCGGGCAACCCGCCGCGCTGGGCCGGGGCCGCCGTCCTGATCGGGTACGCGGTGGTGACCGGCGTGGTCGGCACCCTGCTGATGCGTCGACGCGACATCTCCTGACCGGTGCCGGGGTGACGGCAGCGCCGCCGTCACCCCGGAACGCCGGCCCGGCTCACCCGCCAGGGCAGCTCCGGCCCGACCTACCCGCCGGGGCAGCCCCGGCCGCCGCTGCGCGGTATGCACTGGGTGACCGCCGGGGCGGGCTCGTCGTCGGCGGGCGTGTGGCCGATCAGGCCGCCGGTGGCCATCCGGCCGACCAGAACGACCAGCAGATACACCACCACCATGCCGCCGACCGCCCAGCGGAAGTGCCGGTGCCAGTCCCCCTCGCCGGCCAGCCACAGCCCGACGATCGGCAGCGCGTTGAGCAGGAGGGCGGCGATCAGCACGGCGTCGGTGCCGGCGCCGAACGCCTGCGCCGCCTCGTGGGTCGGCGCGTACGGCTTCGAGGTGCGCCGGATCAGGCCCACCACGAGCAGGAACGGCACCCCGTACAACCAGACGAAGAAGAGCCCTCCCAGGCCGAGCCGCCTCACGAGCGCCCCGCGTACACGGCCGCGCAGATCGTGACGGTGACCACTGCGGACAGGGTGCCGGCGAGCACCGCCGTCGGCACCAGCCGGACGACCAGCGCGGTCACCAGCGCCGTCACGACGAGCAACCCGGCGAGCACCGGCCCACCCCACACCAGCATGACCAGCGCCAGGGACTCCCCCGGCGACAGGCAACTGAACCAGGCCGAGCAGTCCGTCGGCGGCGGGCTCGGCACACTCGCCAGGCCCACCGCCACTGCCGCACCGACAGTCACGTACCAACCGGACGCCACCGCCACACTCCGGCCGTAGCGCCCCCGTACCCCGTTGTGATCCATGCGAAGGATCCTCACCGGACTCGCGGCGCGGAGACATCGGCATCCGTACTCAGTTGTCGGGCCTCATGGCCATCGCTAGCAGCCGGCGGCCGATCACGCAGCGGTTGGTGAACTTCTGGCATCTTCTGTGAAACCGGCCACGGGACCGAGGCGGAAATGCCTGCGGGATCCGCACGGCGTAGCCTGGGAACCGTCCAGTTCGCGCTCTCCTACCGGGCGCGAGGGACGCACCGCGTGCCACACAAACCCGCGTGAAAGAGGCGATTACCGGCCGTGTCGACCCAGCAGACTTCGCAGGAGAACCCACTAGCGGGTTTCGGCCCGAATGAGTGGATCGTCGAGGAGATGTACCAGCGCTACCTCGCCGACCCAACGAGCGTCGATTCGGCCTGGCACGACTTCTTCGCCGACTACCGCCCGGCACCCGGAGCGGCGACCCCGCGTGGGGCCGAGTCGTCGGACAAGCCGGCCGCCGCTCCCGAACCGGACGGTCAGCCCGAGGCAGCCGCCAAGGTCAGCCAGCCGAGCGCCCCAGCGAAGCCGGCGAGCGCGCCGGCCGACGCGAAGCCGGCCGCCGCCCAGTCGGCGCCGGCCAAGCCCGCTGCCACTGCTCCGGCCGCGCCCAAGGCCGCGCCGGAGAAGGCCAAGCCTGCCGCCAAGGCCGCCGCGCCGACCGCCGACGGTCCGCAGACCACGCCGCTGCGTGGCGTCGCCGCGAAGATCGTCCAGAACATGGACGCCTCGCTGAGCGTGCCCACCGCGACCAGCGTCCGCGCGGTCCCGGCGAAGCTGCTGGTGGACAACCGCATCGTGATCAACAACCACCTCGCCCGGGGGCGCGGCGGCAAGGTCAGCTTCACCCACCTGGTCGGCTACGCGCTGGTCCGGGCGCTGGTCCAGCACCCGGAGATGAACAACTCCTTCGCCGAGGCCAACGGCAAGCCGGCGATGGTCCGCCCGCCGCACGTCAATCTCGGCATCGCGATCGACCTGGCCAAGCCCGACGGCAGCCGCAACCTCGTGGTCCCCTCCATCAAGGGCTGCGAGCAGATGGACTTCCGGCAGTTCTGGCAGGCGTACGAGGACGTGGTCCGTCGGGCGCGGCGCAACGAGCTGACCATGGAGGACTACTCCGGCACCACGATCTCGCTGACCAACCCGGGCGGCATCGGCACCGTGCACTCGATGCCGCGGCTCATGCAGGGGCAGAGCGCGATCATCGGTGTCGGCGCGATGGAGTACCCGGCCCCCTACCAGGGCATGTCCGAGGCCACCCTGGCCGAGCTGGCCGTCAGCAAGATCATCACGCTGACCAGCACGTACGACCACCGGATCATCCAGGGCGCGCAGTCCGGCGAGTTCCTCAAGGTCATGCACGAGCTGATCCTGGGCGAGCACGGCTTCTACGACCAGATCTTCACCGCGCTGCGCATCCCGTACGAGCCGGTGCGCTGGATGCGCGACGTGGCGGTCAGCTCCGAGGGCCAGATCAACAAGACCGCCCGGGTGCACGAGCTGATCCACGCGTACCGGGTGCGCGGTCA